>NZ_JACHNC010000002.1 GCF_014205215.1 Actinoplanes lobatus | reverse complement strand
GAGCCCCCGGTCGGGATCGAACCGACGACCTCCCGTTTACAAGGAGGGACAACCTTAGCGCTGATCTCTTGGATGCTCTGACCTGCTAGATCGGTGATCGCTGATCTAGATGATTTTGCTAGACGGGTACTGAACGTATCGACGTTCTTATCTGGTTCCGGATTCCGCTGCGCGCTGCTCGTGGATATTGATGAGCGTGTTGACCATGCGGATTTTCTCGTCTGCCGTGACGCCGTGAAGCGTGCCGATGCGCTCGATCTCGTCGGCGAGATTCCGGCTCGCTACCTGGCTCTCGGCCTCGATGCCCGCGTGCAGTTCGGACACGATCGCCTCGATCGCCTCGGGTGCTGAGGGCATGCCGGCAATGCCGAGCGCCTCGCCCGGATCCACGTTCACGGCCAGGGCCATCGCCACCACGGTGCGCACGGTAGTGCGCACGGGCCTTGGTGATCCCGCTCTTCTGCCGGTGACGACCTGGGTCCAGAGGGTGGGGCTCACCCCTGCGCGCTTGGCCGCCTGACGTACGGAGAGGTGCAGCACCTTACTGCGGGCGTGCTCGAGCAACTCGCCGAGCGGCGTCAGCTCCTGGTGAGGCATGGCTGCCAGAGTACGCCAAAGTTTGCACTTGTTCGCATGAGTGAATGATGTCGATCTATGTCACGCCTGGTGGTTGGCAGAAAGTTGGCGTTGGTTGGCGCTGACTCTTGCAAACAAGTGCCAACCAAGATTATGGTTTGCGGCATGAGCGAACACGCCGAACGCAAGAGGCGTCGCCGTCCGCTCCCGATGGACCCCTCCCTGATCGCCAGGCGTCGCCGGGCGCTCGGGATGACCATCACGCAGACGGCGGCGAAGGCCCGGATCACCAAGGGCTACCTGAGCCAGATCGAGAGCGGGCAGCGCGGCGGATCCCCCTCCGTGGTGTTGCAGATTGCAGCGGCGCTGGAGTGCTCGCCCGACGACCTCGCCCCCGCCGGCGACAAGGCGGCCGCCTGATGCCCGGCACCGGACACCTGCCGCCCGGCCAGCGCAAGCTGATCGCCTCCATCGCCGCGAACACCCGCTTCGCCGGAATGACGGCCGACGACCGCCGCGCCGCAACCGCCCCCGCCCGCGAGGCGCGCAAGAAGAGCTGGGAGCGCAAGGCCGACCCCGAGGGCCGGATGACGCCCGACGAACTCGCCGATGCGGTCGTCCGGCTCAAGAAGGCCCACTACGCGCGGATGCAGCTCGCCTCGGCGCAGGCACGCACCGGAAGGAAAGCCGCATGAGCGACATCCCCACCCCCGACGTCACCAGCGCCTGGTGCGACGGCTTCATGACCGCCGTCGAGGCCATCGGAGTCGACGTCAACGCCACCGTGGAGATCCTCGCCCTCCACATGCCCGAGCGCATCCTCAAGGGCCTCGCGAGGATCGAGGCGCAGGAGCTGGTCGACCGCTGGGTCAAGGAGGGGCGCTTCGTGCGCCTCACCGAGGGCCGGATCGTCGCCACCCCCGACTACGACCCGCAGGTGCACGGACCGGTCGTGCAGTCATGACCGACCTGACCGTTTTCAGCTACGCCGACACCGGCGCGGGCATTCGGACCGTCGCCCGCGACGGGGAGGCATGGTTCGTCGCCTCCGACATCACCGGCATCCTCGGCTACGGCGGCGGCGCCCGGAACGCCATCACCCGCCTTCCGGACCGCATGAAGGGTGTTGAGGAAATCAACACCCCCGGCGGCCTGCAGCGGATGACTGTCATCAGTGAGGCCGGCGCCTACCGGCTCGCGATGCGGAGCAACCTGCCGGACGCCGAACGATTCCAGGACTGGATCGCTGAGGACGTCATTCCGGCGATCCGCAAGACCGGGCGCTACGAGGTCGCCCCGGCAATTCCGCAGACGTACGCCGACGCGCTCCAGCTCGCCGCCGACCAGGCCCGACAGATCGAAGCTCAAGCCGCCGCGCTTGCCGAGGCCGCCCCAGCCGCCGAGGCATGGAGCCACCTGGCCAGCGCCGACGGGGACCTGTCGGTCGCGGAGGCGGCGAAGAACCTCTCCCGCCACCCGCAGATCACGATCGGCCGGGACCGGCTGTTCACGGTGATGGCTCGCGAGAAGTGGATCTACCGGGGTGAGTCCCACCAGCGGTGGACCGTCTACCAGTACGCGGTCGACCGGGGCTGGGTGACGGAGAAGGCGTCGTCCCACTACCACCCCAGGACCGGCGAACTGGTTCTTGACCCGCCGCAGGTTCGCATCCTGCCGAAGGGCCTGGCTGAGCTGCTCAAGCGGTTGACCGGCGAGCAGCAAATCGCGGCCGCCTGATGTACCCCCAGCGCTGCACCAAGCCCGACCCGCACGGCCCGCACCGCGTGCACGCCGTCGGCTTCCGGACCGGCTTCACCTGCGCCGGGTCGCCGCCCGTCGAGGACGACCTGCCGCCCGCCGACCACGAGCACCTGATCCCCGGCCGCATCTGGCCGCTGACGTAGATCGCGCCGCCCGGTAGCCCCCGGACGGCGCGCGCACCGGACAGCACCAACCCCCAGAAGAGAGGAACCGTCCGATGACTCAGCCCAACCTACCCGAGCAGTCCGCCATCTTCGGTGAGATTGCCGCCGGCCTGGACGCCGGGATGCCCGCCTTCAAGGGCATCGAGATCACGTTCAACAACGCCGCCGACCTGTGCGCGTGGGCGGCCCGGTTCGACGTCGACATCCCGGCCACGGTGGGTCAGCCGTACCCCAACTCGGGACTCGCCGACCCGTCGCAGGTGACCGAGTGGCTGGTTTCGACGAACCGGGAGTGGCGCGGCCTGCCGGTGCGGCTGCACTCCTTGGAGCCGATCACCGATGAGCAGCGACAGCATTGGATCGACTCCGGCCAGGCTGCCTTGCACAGCCGGTTCAATGCCGAGAAGGCCGCCCGCGAGCCGGTGAGCGAGGCCCGCTGATGGCCGCCGACCTGTTCCGCGTGGTGCGGACGCTGCCCAGTGGCCCGGTGATCCTCGCTACCGGCCCGATCCCACGTGACGTCGCGATGGCCCGCTTCCGGGAGATGGCCATCGAGTGGCGGATGGACCGGGTGCGTGTGGTCCGCGAGCAGGACTACCAGGCAGGCAGGGCCTCCCGATGACCGTCTACAAGGGCGAGGCGGCCCGCGTCCCGGAGGTCACTCATCTCGCCGAGCACGGTGCTCCGACCGCGTGCGGTTTGCCCTGGTCGGCGATCCCGTTCCGGGACACGGTGACCACCACCGGCCGTAACGCGACCTGCCCGGCCTGCCGGTCGGTGCTGTCGACCGACGTGGTGAGCGGGTTCCGGTCGTGACGGCGCCGTGCGCGTGGGCGCTGCTCATGGACCGGATCGAGGTCCTGGACAGCATCCCGCCGGTGGTGCTGGCGCAGAACTGTACGGCTGACGCCACGGATCGGGTGCGGTTCGACCGCCCGGACCTGGGCGTGTGGACGGTGCTGGTCGGCGAGGTGTGCCTGAGCCACGCGGAGTCCGCGAAGCGTCTGGGTGGCCTGCACCTCGGCGAGATCCCCCGGCACGTGGCCGCTTCCCCCTGACTTCCCCAGGCGCGGCTCTGCATCGCCGCGCCGCCCCGCTGGACCTGTTTTAGCGGACGGGTCCGGCACCGGCCCGGGGCGCTGATCGCACAGCGTCCCGGGCCACCCCACCGAACTTCGCACCTTCTTCGCATCGACTTCGCAGGAGCACCGATGAGCATGACCACCTACGACGCCGGCGGGAGACTCGTCGGCTTCACCATCGAGGACACCGTCGGCTTCCTCATCTCGCCCGAGCCGGACCCGAAGCCCGGCGCGGCCGGTCTCGCCGACTACCCGACCAAACGCCTGGTCCCGCCGTTCCGCCGCCCGAACGTCACCGGTGAGCGTCGGATCGTCATCCCGCGCACGATCGGCATCGTTGACGCGCCGCTGGAGACGGACGCGCTACCACCGCTGGCCGCGTACGTCGCCCGTCCCCGCCCGCTCGCGCCGGGCCTGCTGGTCCGGTGGACGCACAAGGCCTGCCACCGGGCCGCCCGCCCGTCGATCGCCGAGCGTCTGTGCCGACTGTTCGGGGGTGCCCGGTGAGCGACTACGACTACGGCCCTGTCGACACGTACGAGATCACCTGGATGTCCGGCCACATCGAGCGCGTTCTCGCGCACCAGGTCAGTTACCCGGCCGCCGGGATGGCGCTGATGCGATCGATGGGCGCGGTGACCGTTGGCGTCGAGGGCGGCGCGCCCCGGGTCCGCATGCGCGCGGAGATCAACGGCCGGTGGACGTTGACGCTGTCGGCCCGCGAGGAGGACATCCGCACGATGCGGCTCGTCACCGAGCCCGAGCGGATTCCCGGGACGGAGGCGGACCAATGACCGCCCCGACCTACCGCCTGTTCGCCTTCTACAACGTCACCGGCGGCCACCTCGGGCACTACGACTGGGAGGTGACCGACGGCATCGGTGGCCCGCTGCTGGCGTCCGGCCGGTCGCGGACCAAGCGCGGTGCCGAGCGTGCCGCCGCCGACGCTGCCGCCTCCTGCGAGGAGGCGATCGAGTCGCGTCTGGAGCGGGTCCGTACCCGGCTCGCCGCTGACGGGGTGCGTGTGGATGTGCGCCTGGACGAGCAGGGCCGGGTGTGCGTGCATCCGGCGTGTGCCTGCTCGGACGTCGACCACCGCCGGGTGATGCGCGCGTTCCTGGCGATCGCCGGCGCGGTGCGCTGGGAGGTGAGCGCGTGATGGCCGCGATCAACGAGAACGTCATCGAGCTGATCCGTGCCCTCGCACGCGGTGGCGTCAACGACCCGGACATTGCCGACCGCATGGGGCTCACGCCCTCTCGGGTGCGCAAGGTCCGCAAGGACAACGACATCCCGGCAGGCGAGCAGCGCTGGCTTCGGGGCGGTGAGTCCCGTGGCTGAGCCGATCGACATCCCCGCCGCCGTGCGCGCCCAGCTCGACCACGACCTGGCCACCGCCATCGGCGGGCTGCTCTCCCAGGCCGCCGAGCGTGACGGCCTGGACGTGATCGAGGCCAACGTCGACCTGACCTTGTGGCTGCTCGCGCGGATGACGCCGGACCAGCTGGCCGCGTCCGCCGCCGCGCTCGCCATCCGCCTGCACCGCACCACCACGGAGGTGGCCCTGTGATCCCGTTCCCCGGATGGCGCAACGTGGGCCTCACAATGCGCGCGCTCCGGCAGCAGGAGGGTGTTCAGGGCCCGGCCATCAAGAATCACCCGTTCGGCCGCTCGTACTCCTGGGGCTGGCCGAAGACCGGGCAGGTCGTCACGGTCACCGTGACATGGGGCATTGCCTACTCCATCACCAGCCGCGGCCCGCTGGACTTCCGGCTGAACAACCCGACCTCGCAGCACGCGCTGCGCGTCCTCGCCGCTTTGGAGCTGATCCCCGCCAACATCGCCTACGCCGCCGAGGAGCGGTACGGGCGGTGCAAGCGGCTTACCGAGTGGTCGCCGCCCGCAGGTGACCTGTGGCCAGGCCGTTGGTTCCACGTCCACGACCGAGATGAGCAGTTCACTGGCTTCGCCGACCACCTGGCGGAGGTGGCCGAGTGAGCCGCCCCATGAAGATCGAGGGCCTGGCGCTGCTCGTTGCCGTCGACTGTGACCGCGGCTGCCAGGTCGAACTGGACCTGGACGAGGCCAGCTCGAAAACCGCGATCGGCACGCTCGCCGACCGGGCCAGGATCGTCCACGACGAGGCGCACGCCGCCGAGCCGCAGCACCTCTACCGGTACTCCGACGTCGCGCTGGTGCACGCCCACCTCGGAGGTGGGCGGTGAGCGCCGCCGTGACCGAGCCGGGCGTGTTTGAGCTGACCGCCGCCGAGTACCACGCCGACCCGGTACCGGGCGGCAGCCTCTCCAGTAGCGGTGCCCGCAAGCTCCTCCCGCCGTCATGCCCAGCGCTGTACCGGCACTGGGCCGACAACCCGCCCGAGCCGCGCGACTACTTCGACTTCGGCAGCGCCGCACACCGCCTGGTCCTCGGCGCCGGCGAGGAGATCGCCGAGATCGAGGCCGACAACTGGAAGAGCCCGAAGAGGCGGGAGGAGGCCGACGAGCACCGCGCCGCCGGCCGGATCCCGCTGCTGTCCAAGGACGTCGCGACGGTGCACGAGATGGCCGCTGTGGTGCGGGCCCACCCGATCGCCTCGGTGCTATTCGCGCCGGGTTCGGGCGTGCCGGAGCAGGCGCTGGTGTGGCAGGAGCGGGCCGCCTGGTTCGAGGACGTCGACGGCGAGCCGGTCGGCCGGTCCGGCTGGGTCAACTGCCGGGCCCTCGTCGACTGGCTGCCGAACCCGCAGCCCGGTCGCCGGCTCCTGCTCGCCGACTACAAGACGACCGCGAGCGCATCCCCGGACGATGCGGCGAAGGCGATCGCCCGGTACGGCTACCACGTACAAGGCGCCTGGTATCTGGCTGGCCTGCGGGCGCTGGGCCTGGCGGACGAGTCGGCGAAGTTCCTGCTGGTGATGCAGGAGAAGACGGCCCCGTACCTGGTGACGGTGATCGAGCCGGACCGGGACGCGATGCGGCTGGGCGCGATGCGGATGCGTGAGGCGATCAACACGTACGCGGAGTGCCAGTCGACCGGCAGGTGGCCGGGCTACTCCGACGACGTGGTGATCGCCGAGCTGCCTCGGTGGGAGACCCGCGAGCTGGACGGAGTCGTCTGGTGAGCCCCGAGACGCCGGCCTGCGGCAAGCCCTCCGACATTCCGCTCTTCCGCTGCACCAAGACGAAGGACCACAAGGGCGAGCGGCACACCGCCGTGGTGCCCGGCATCGGCTCGTACACCTGGGGCTACGTCCCCACGGACGAAGAGGGACAAGCATGAGCACCGCAGTCGACCGCTTCAATCAGGGCGGGATCGTCAGCGCCTCGGCGCCGGTCACCCAGACCGCCGCCGTCGAACAGGCCCGCGCCGTCGCCGAAGTCGCCGCCGCCGTCCAGGTCGCCCAGCAATGCCCCCGAGACATCCGCCGGGCGTGGGCCGACATGGAGGAAGCCTGCTCCCGGCTCGGGCTCGCCGAACGCGCCTTCTACAAGGTCCCCAACCGCGGCCAGGGCCCATCCGTCCACCTCGCTCGCGAACTCCTGCGGATCTGGGGAAACGGTGACGCCGGCGTGCACGAGCTATCTCGCGACGACAGCCGCGGCATGTCGGAGGTTCGCGCATTCGCCTGGGACCAGCAGACCAACGTGCGGCAGTCCCGGACCTTCCAGGTGCCCCACGTGCGGATGGTCGGCAAGGACCGGAAGCCGCTCACCGACACAACCGACGTGTACCTGCTGAACCAGAACATCGGCGCCCGTGCAGTCCGGGAGTGCATCTTTGCGATCCTGCCCGCGGATTTCACGGCCCAAGCGCAGGAGATCTGCCGGACCACTCTGGAGCGCGGGGACGGCAAGCCGCTGGTCGACCGGGTCGCCGAGATGGTGGCGTGGGCGAAGCAGGAACTGGGCGTCACCGTCCTGATGGTCGAGGCGCGTTTGGGCCGTAAGCGGGGCCTGTGGACGGCTGCGGACCTTGCCGATCTGAAGGTGCTCTTCGGCTCGATCAAGCGGCGCGAGACGACCGTCGAGGATGAGTTCCCGCCGGAGCGGGTGACGGCCGCCGAGATCACCGGTCAGCCGGCCACCGCTGAGGTTCCGGGCGGTGCCGAGTGACCGCGCTGTTCGATCCCGACTTCCACCCGGTCGACGCCCGCGCCCTGGCCGCCCGGTTGAAGGCGCTCGCTGACCCGACTCGGCTGCTGATCCTCCGCCAGCTGCGCCACGAGGGGCTGGCCACGAACGGCGATCTGCAGGAGGCCCTCTGCGTCGCGCAGCCGACGATGTCGCACCACCTGCGGATCCTGGCTGCGGCTGGGCTGATCACGTCCCGCAAGGAGGGCGTGTTCGTGATCCGGGAGTTGGATGCTGCGGCGTTGGAGGATCTGGCCCGGCTGATCAACCCGGCGGTGCGGCTGTGAGCGCGTCGAAGGCCAAGGGCACTCGCTGGGAGAGCCTGATCGTCCGCTACCTGATTGAGCAGGGCTTCCCCGCGATCGAGCGCCGCGCCCTGAACGGCTCGTCCGACAAGGGCGACATCGCGGGCCTGCCGGTCGTGGTCGAGGCGAAGAACTGCCGGACCACCGCGCTGGCGGCCTGGGTGGACGAGGCGACCGTCGAGGCCCGGAACGCGGGTGTCGAGGTCGGTGTCGTCTGGCACCACCGCCGCGGTAAGGCGTCGCCGGGCGACGGGTTCGTGACCATGTCCGGCGCGGCGTTTGTCGAGCTGCTGCGCCAGGTGAGCGGGGCGTCGTGATCGAGCCGACCGACCTGCCCCCGACGCAGTACCTCGTGATGGAGGTGCTCGCGGCCCGCTACCGCCTCGGCGAGCAGGCGTGGACGTTCCCGAGCACGCTGCGCCCGGTCATGCAGGCGCTCGCCGAGAAGCAGCTCATCGGCTGGAAGTCAGGCACGGCCCCGGCTTCGATCCTCGCCTGGCTGACCGACGCCGGCCGCAAGCACTCGCTGATGCCGGGCTACGTCCCGCCGATCCACGCCACCCCACCCCAGTAGATCGCTCGCGGGCCGTCCGAGCGGCGGCCCGCACCTCCCCTTTTGGAGACCTGTTGACATCCTCCCCGCCCTGAAGGGACGGGGATTCCGGTGGTCGCCCACCGGGTTTCCTACTTCTCAGCCTGCTGCCCCGGACGGAGGTTTCCGTTGAGGTCTTACGCCAGCTCCATAGGCCGACACCGCCTGCCCGGCGGCCAGGATGTTGCGTGCCGCGTTGACGTCACGGTCGTGGGCGGCCCCGCAGGGGCAGGTCCACGACCGCACGTTGAGCGGCATTTTCTCGGTGAGGTGCCCGCAGGCCGAGCAGACCTTGGACGACGGGTACCAGCGGTCGATCACGACCAGGTTCCGGCCGTACCACTGGCATTTGTAGGTCAACTGTTCGCGGAAGGTGGTCCAGGCCGCGTCACTGATGGCGCGGGCCAGGGTGTGGTTCTTGACCATGTTGCGCACGGTCAGGTCCTCGATCACGAGCGTTTGGGTCTCACGCACGAGCCGAGTGGTCAGTTTGTGCAGGTGGTCGCGGCGCCGGTCGCTGATGCGGGCGTGGATGCGGGCGACCTTCAGCCGGGCCTTGTCCCGGTTCCTGGAGCCCTTTTCTTTACGGGCCAGTTCCCGCTGGGCGCGGGCCAGCCGCTCACGGTCGGCGCGTTCGTGACGGGGATTGGTGATCTTCTCGCCGGTGGACAGGGTGATCAGGTGGTCGAGTCCGGCGTCGATCCCGACCGCGTTCTCGACGGTCGGGAGGGGTTCGATCGTGTCCTGGCAGAGCAGGGACACGAACCAGCGGCCGGCGCTGTCGCGGGACACGGTCACGGTCGACGGCGACTGCCCTTCGGGCAGTGGCCTCGACCAGACAATGTCCAGCGGGGTGGCCGTCTTGGCCAGGGTCAGTTCGCCGTTGTTCCAGCGGAACGCGGACGGGGTGAACTCGGCCGAGGCCCGCGACTTGTGTTTGGACTTGAACCGCGGATACCGGGCCCGTTTCTCCCAGAACGCGGCGAACGCACCTTGCAGATGCCGCAGGCCCTGCTGCAGCGGCACGGCGGAGACCTCGTTGAGGAACGCGAGTTCCTCGGTCTTCTTCCACGCCGTCAGCATGGCGCTGGTGGCGTTGTAGTTGACCCGCTCCCGGCGCTGATACCAGGCGGTGGTGCGGGCCTCCAGGGCCAGGTTGTACACCTTGCGCACACACCCGAACGTCCGGTTCAGCAGGTCGGCCTGCTCCGGAGTCGGGTGGAAGCGGAACTTGAAAGCCCGCTTCACAGCACGTTCGGACACGGCTCACAAGCTAACACACCTATGTGGAACCACCCTCGCGGACGGTCCGTGGGTAGACGCCCATCCGCCTTGACGGCGAATGGGCTGTCCCTGACCTGCTCCGCAGGGGTTCCGTTTCCTCTCCGGCCTGAAGGCCGGAGTCTCCACGGAGGAATCTGATGACCGGCAACGGCCTGTCCGAGGCAATCCCGCCCGCTTACACCGAGTGGGTCGGAAGCCAGATCATGACGTACCTGCGGCGCGATGAACTGGCCTCAGTGGCTACCGACTCCAGCCCGTCGGGTGGCGCGTCGTGACCGGCCGGACGCCCGAGGGCTACGAGATCGCCAACTGCCGCTCCTGCGCCGCCCCGATCATCTGGGCCACCAGCAGCGGCGGACGGCCGATGCCCGTCGACGCCGAACCGACCGGCGACGGCAACGTGGAGCTCAGCCTCCAACCCGGCATGTTCGTCGGGCCGGTCGCCACGGTGGTCACCGGGCCGACGCTGTTCGGCGGGAAGCGGCGCCGGGCTCACTTCACCAGCTGCCCGCAGGCTGAGCAGTGGAGGCGGCGATGAGCGCCCCGATGCCCGCGGCCGCCGCCGACTGGATCTACCGCGTCGTGCTCACCGACACCTACCGGGACTCCTGCACGATCGAGGGCAACCCGCGGACCATCGTCGACTGCCGCTGCCATGCCGGCCAGTGCGGGCACTGCGACGCGGGACGGCACCACCTGTGCCGGACCCGCCGGGACGGGCCGCTTATCGCCTGCGAGACGTACATCGTCAACCATCGCGGCGGCGCCCGAACCGACGTGTGGCTTGCCGGGCGCCCGTGCCGGTGGATGTGTTCCTGCGACTGCCCGCCGCCGGAGCCGGAGGTCCGCCCGGCCCTGTTCGACGCCGTACCGGTGGGGGTCAAGCGGTACGGGCAGCCGGAGACGCGGCGGCACCGGGAGTTGTTCGGGCAGCTCGGCCTGTTCGACGTTGCCGGAGGTGCCCGGTGACCCGCGCGAAGCCGACGGGCACCCCGCACGTCCATGTGGCCGACCCGGACGTGCCCGCCGACCCGACGGACCGGCGCGAGCCGCCCGCGCGGTGCTGCCGTCAGTGCGGCCGGATGAGCAGGCCCGGCGACGCCCACCACACCATGCCGGACCCGGTGCCGGACCCACGGCCAGGCGACGGCTAATTGCACTGGAATGCGCCCGCTTGCATTGGCGGGCGCATTCCGCGCTATCCCCAGGAAATATGCACAGGCTGTGGACGGAAGACGCGAGGCGAATAGTGATCAGTATTACCCCGGGAATGGGCACGGCGCACACGCTTTGCACGCGTGTTCCAGGTCGCGAAATGGGAGAATTGAGCGCGGGACAGGTGCGGCTAACACCCGTCCCGCAGGCACCACACAACCGATTCGCCCTAACGAACCGGAAAGGGGCCCTGGCGTGATGATGCCATGGCTGAGCGCTATCTCGAACCCCTGCGGCACCGTGTCGCTCCACACCGTCCCAGGGGGTGCCTGAGATGGCCCGCATCCGCACGATCAAACCCGAGTTCTGGTCGTCGCCGGCCATGGAAGGCCTCGACCCGTGGACGAGGCTCCTGTTCATCGCCTTGTGGAACTGGGCAGACGACTCCGGGCGCGGCACCGCCGAGCCGCGAGCGCTGGCCGGATTCGCCTTCCCGAACGACGAGGACATCACCTCGGCGGACATTCGGCGGATGCTCGGCGAGATCCGCCGAGCCTTCGGCGTGATTTTCTACGAGGTCGGCGGGCGCCGCTTCTACTGCATCCCCTCGTGGGATCGGCACCAGAAGATCGACAAGCGCTCCGCGCCGCGCTACCCCGGGCCGGAGGACGGCGAGCCGTTCGATCCCGACCCGAACGGCCCTTCCCGCAATACCGCTGAGCAGGAGAAACCAGCTCCCCTCGGAGAAACCCGCCGAGTTCCCGCCGAGTCTCCGCCGAGCCCTCGGAGGAAGCCCGGCGCTGGAAGTGGGAAGTTGGAAGTGGGAACAGGGGAACAAGTCAACTACCCGGCGCTCGCTTCGCTCGACGCCGAGGCGGCCGAGCCAGACGCCGCGGCCCCCGAACCCGGCGCCGTCGAGCTGTTCGTCGTCACCGAAGCCGACATGGTCGTCCCGCCAGAGAACGCCGGACAGCTCACCAAGCAGTGGATCGACTACTGCGAGGCCAACAACCTCAAACTCACCAGCACCGCAATAAAGCGATACGGGCGGCACATCAAAAGCGCACTCGCCCAAGGATTCGAAATCGGCCACATCAAAACCGCGCTGGCCCAAATGCTTCGAGACCGCGTCGCCAGCAGGCCCGCGCTACTCGACAACTACCTCATTCGAACCCAGCAGGGCCCCGAAATGCCGCCGGAACGAATGAGCCGCCACCAGGCCGACGCCGAACGGCGCGCACCCGAAGGAAGCACCGCCGCCCAGCAGCTCTACGACACCCTGACGAGGCCCGCATGACCCCCGACGAGATTCGCGGCCTGCTCGGCCTCTGCTCCGCCGCACTGCGCCAGCCCGCCGACGACCGCGACGAGATGGTCTGGGCCGCCACCCTCGGCGACCTCGACTTCGGTACCGCCCGCGCCGCCGTCGTCGACTGGGTCAAGACCTCCCCCTACTGGCCCCGGCCCGCCGACCTGCGCGAACGCGCCCGGCTCATCAAGGCCCAGCACGACCGCGAACGCGCCAAACGCCACCAGCTCGACGGGCGCCAGGCCGCACTCGAATCCTCCGAGCGAACCCAGGCCGCCCACCAGCGCACCGGTGCCGACATGGTCCGGCACGTCCTCGGGCGGATCGCCGACGCCGGCTCGAACCCGGCCGAGGGCAAGTTCCTCGACCCGCAGCACGCCGCCGACATCGCCGAGAAAGCCGTCGAGGAATGGCTCGACCGCACCCGGGAAGCGCCATGACCACCCCCGACTATCTCGCCGCCGTGGCCCTGGAGCTGTCCCACCGCGTCCGTGAGGACGACCCGGAAGCCAACGGCCGATGGCTCGCCAAACGCCTACCCGAACCCGGCGACTGGTTCCGGCTCGCCTTCGTGCTTGCCGCCGCCCTCCCGCAGGACCGGCCCTGGCGCGAACTAACCGGCTGGGCCGCCGACCTCACCGAGTGGACCGGCCCCCGGCCCGAGCCCCCGGACGAGTCACCCGCCCTACAGCCGTGCGGCACCCGCGCCGCATACCGGCGGCACCGCAGGCGCGGCGAGGACACCTGCCAGCCCTGCCGAGACGCGGCCGCCCGGTACAAGCGCGGCGAACGCTGCACGAACACCATGCAAGACGCCCGGAGGCCTGCATGACCATCGAGAAGCCCCGCGCCTACCGGCTGCGCAGCTACCACGACCTGCTCACTGTCCTCGTCGGCATCCGCACCGCCCGCAAGATCAGCATCAAGGAGTGGAGTCGCGTCGCCGGCCACGACCGCAGCGAGATCACCAACTGGACCGCCCGGCGCCGGGAGATGCGCGCCTCCGTCATTTGGGCACTGGCCAACGCCCTCGGCTACGACATCGCCCTCATCCCCCGCCAACCCGAGGAGCAGCCGTGATCCGCATCGACACCACACAGGACCTCGCCGAGGCGCTCCTGCTCCTGCGGCAACTGCGCGGACTCACCCAACCCGCCGTCGCCGAACCGGCCGGGATCTGCTTCACCCGGGTGTCCAAGTACGAGCGGGGCGTCAGCGTTCCGGGCGTCGAGAAGCTGATCGCGGTCCTCGGCGCCATGGGGTACGGGCTGGCGATCGTGCCGCTGATCGAGACGGCCCCGGAAACGGCCCCAGCGTCCACGCTCGCGGACGATCACCCCTCGGTCGGTGTCCCTGTGGGGCCAGAGGGCACAGAGATCGCCACAGAGGCCCCTGAGGCGTTCTGCTGCAACCGCCACACCCACCCGGGTCACGCCGACCTGGACGGCACCCACTGCGACACCTGCGGCGGACCATGCCGCGACGAGAGCGACCTGGAGGACGCGTGACCAGCACACCCACCACCGAGTTCGGCGCCAACCTCCGCCGTATCCGAACAGCCCAGGGCTACACCCAGGTCGAAATCGCCAACAAGGCCGGTGTCACCACCAACGCCCTCAGCCAGTTCGAGCTCGGCAAACACCTGCCCAGCGTGAAAACCCTGCTCGCCATCGCCGAGGCCCTCGACGTCAGCCTCGGCGTGGTCCTCGGCGACCGCCTCGCCACCGCCGAACACTTCGCCGACAAGGTCCGCCCGGCAATCCGGGTGCTCGGTGAGCAGCGCCGATACGGCTGCCGGAAATGCGGGATCACCGTTCGGCTGACGACGTTCCGAGGGGACATCACGTGGTGACCAATACCTGCGTGATCTGCGAGCGACCAACGCCGGACGGTGAGGCCTGCCACCAGTGCGCCCGAGACCTCGCCGAGACGCTCCGGGAAGCCGCCGGACACGCCGAGGACGCCTGGACCGTCATCGCCCGCCAAACACGATATGGGGCCGGTTCCCGAGGCGGCCGCGAACAGCCCCCGATCGTCGACTTCACCGCAGCCGACGACTACGCCGCCGCCCGCAACACGCTCACCACATGGATCCTCCACGTCATCGAGCAAGACGGACCAACCATCCCCACCCCACAACGCGCCGCCGGACCCGTCTGCGCACTCCAATGCGGACACGTCAGCTGCCGGGCACTCCAACGGCCAACCCCGCCCATCCCGCTCGCCGACGCCACCCGATGGCTCGCCGACCAGACCACATGGCTCCGCACCCGACCCGAGGCCGAACAGGCATTCGACGAACTCGGATACGCCTGCCAGATACTCACCCGGCTCGTCGACCGGCCCGAACCGCCCCAACTCCGCCTCGTCGGCATGTGCGACTGCGGGAAGATTCTGTACGCCCGACACGGCGTTGACGTGGTCGAATGCAAAGGCGAACACTGCGGCGCCACCTGGCACGTCGACCGATCCCAAACCATCCTCAGGGCCGCCCTCGACGAGCGCCTGGTGACCGCTGGCGAAGCCGCACACCTCGCCGGATACCTCGACACCGACCGATCCGCCAAACAGATCCGCGCACTCGTCGACGTCTGGGGCAAACGCGGCCGCATCAACCCCGCCGACCACGTCCTCGTCAAACACACGCACCGCGGATGTGACGACGACTGCGCCGAGGTCCGCGACATCGTCCCCGTCTACCGATTCGGCGACATCGCCGCCCTCATGGCCACAGCAGAACGACGAGTGACACAGAGCAACCAGACTTGCAGCAGTTGATCGCTCTGCGTACTGTTTCCGGTTGAGGCAGGCGAAGACTGCCCGAACGACGTCGAGGCCCCCGTGAAAGCGGGGGCCTTCGTCGTACCCAAGAACTCCGGGGCGGTCCGGACGGTGGGGGAACAGGGGCGCACAGCAGGGGCTGGCTGCCGTGCGCCCCACACCACAGGGGAGGCCAACATGGTGGACCCCTGGGAATCACGACGCCCACGACAACGCGCACGCGAGGACTGCTTCAAGACGTGGGGCACGAACTGCTGGTGGTGCGGACACCCCAACGCCTACGAGGTAGACCACCTACAGCGACGTACTGACGGAGGGTCACCGTACGACGTGGCCAATCTGCGTCCCTCACATGGGAGTAACGCACCGTGCCCTGTCTGCGTGAGCCCCACTACCGGGCGTGCACGGTGCTGCAACCAGGAGCGCAACCGCAAACCCAAGGTAGAACGCGAGGCCATGAGCATCGACCCGCGCTGCATTTGACCTGGTCAGAGCCTCGCGCGCCAAGATTTTTTAAGGAGGGGACACGCGGAACACCCGCTGCCCTTTTCCGCGATTGTGTGCGCAGGCAAATAAACCCAAGACGGCCGTCACCCACGGTCACCAGTGACTCTGTGTAGGGGGTTGGAAGTGCCGTTTCCCGCGACCCTCACGCTGGTCACCGTCGGTATCCAATGTGACTTCCCGCCGTCCGGCGCGGCCACCGGCTGGTTCGACTTCACCGCGGCCCGGCCGCTGCTCGGCGCTGCGGACAACGCGATCGTCCCGCCGTTCACCCTGCGCGCCACCCTGGACGCCACCGGTGCCGGCGAGATCGAACTCCCCGCCACGAACGACCCGCAGTGGTCCCCGTCCGGCTGGACGTACGCGGTCGAGGGCCGCATCGGCGGGGCCGCGATCACCGGCACCCTGCAACTCGACTACCAGAGCGCCAGCGTGCAGCTCGCCGACCTGCTCCAGGTCGACGGCGCCGCCGTGGCCGGCACCTCGTACATCCTCACCGCGCAACGCGGCATCGCCTCCGGCGTGGCCGGCCTCGACGCTGACGGCGACGTCATCGACGCTGACGGCAACAAGGTCGGCGGTGGCGGCGGAACCGCGTCGGGCACCGTCGTTACTGAGACCGCGTACGGGCAGGCCTCGACGGCCGGCGCCTCGTCCACCTACTCGCGTGGCGACCACACGCACGGCACCCCGGCCGCCCAGACTCTCGGCTCGCTCGGGGCCGCGGCCGCCGTGCACACCCACACCGCCACGGAGATCAGCGACTCGACCGCCACCGGCCGCTCGGTCCTCACCGCCGCCGACGCCGCAGCGGCCCGAACCGCAATCGGCGCCGGCACCTCCAACCTGGCGCTCGGGGCGACCGGGTCCACGGCTGCGGCCGGCAACCACACCCACGCCAGCGGTGGCGGATCGGTGGCCGTCGCCTCCGGGTACGTGTCGTCCGGCGACATCACGCCGCAGACCACCGCCTCATGGGCGGCGCTGACCGGCGGCCCCACAGCGTCGATCGCCGCGGCCGTCGGTGACGTCATCGAGTTCTCGTGGGCGGCATTGACCGACGACGCGACCGGTCTGTTCTGGGACATCGCGGTCCTCGTCTCCGGGGTGCCTGTGCGGTACGCGTCGACCGGAACCGGGACCCCCGCGATCGAGGGTGACCCGTCGCTCTACCCGGATTCGACGTTCCGGCCCCAGGCCGGCCTGGGCATGGTGGTCACCGTCGAGTCCGGCGATCTGTCCGGCGGCAACATCACGTTCGGCTGGGCGGTGTTGAACCCCAGCGGCGGCGGGAAGCTGTTCGCCGGCGCCGCCTATCCGCTGCGCTGGCGCGTCGCCAACTACGGGTCCTGATGTCGGTACGCACCGCCCTCGAGGACGACCTCGAGCAGATGCCCGAACGGGTCAAGGACAGCACCCTCGCCGCGGTCGCGCGGCGACTCGCCGACGTCCTCGACTCCGGCTGCGGCGCCCGCGATGCCGCGTCGGTGGCGAAGGAGATGCGGGCCGCGCTCGCCGATCTCAGGTCGATGGCCGATGCCGTGCCGGAGGAGGCTGACCCGATCGATGCAATCCTCCGGCGCGGTGCTTCTCGGGTCCCAGGATCCCCGCTACCGGACGGTTCCGCAGGGGGCGGTTCGTAGCTGGGGGCCGGAATCGATCGACCTGGCCAAAGGGCTGGGCGTCACCCCCGACGCCGGCCAGGTCGCGGTCATCACCGACGGCATGGCGCTCGGCCCGGACGAGAAGTGGCTGGCCAGCGAGGTGGCGGACGTTGAGCCGCGGCAGAACGGCAAGGGCGTCGATCTGGAGATTCGGGCGCTGGGCGGTCTGCTGCTGGTCAAAGAGCCGCTGATTATCTGGACTGCCCACGAGTTCAAGACCGCGCATCAGGGCTTCATGCGGATGCGTCACTACTTCGACAACTTCGACCACCTGCGCAAGCGGGTCAAGACGATCCGGTCGAGCACCCACTCCACAGAGATCGTCCTGCTGGGCAAGAAGGGCAGCCCGGTCGGGCAGACGCTCTCATTCCTCGCCAGGTCCGGGGGCAGCGGCCGAGGCTTCGCCGGCGTCTCCCCGCTGTTCTTGGACGAGGCGTTCGCGTTGACCCCGGAGCAAGTCGCCGCGATCATGTTCGCCACCTCGGCCGCGCTCAACCCGCAGGTCTGGTACATGAGCAGCGCGCCACTCAAGGAGTCCGAGGTCCTGCGCGAGACGGTCAAGCGGGGCCGGCGCGGATCACGTGGCCTGGTCTACTACGAGTGGTCGGCGCGCGGGAAGTACGACGAGCTGTTCAAACTCGTCGAGGCGAACAAAGCGCTGTCGGACGAGGACGAGCAGACGCCGGCCGGGCGCGAGCTTCGCCGCCGGTTGTTCGTGGCGGTGGCTGAGGCGAACCGGGCGTTCAACCGGCGGATCTCCGGCGACTCGATTCTGCGTGAGGTCCGGTCGACCGGCGTCGAGCAATTCCTCCGCGAGCGGCTCGGCGTGTACCCGGAGCTGGAGTCCGGTGCGGAGATCGACCAACAGCGGTGGAAGGACCTCGGCGACCCGGAGTCGCGGCGTGACGGCGACGTGGCCATCGCGGTCGACATCTCGCCGGAGCGGGACTGGGCGGCGATCGGTCTCTACGGCCATCGCGCCGACGACCTCGGCCACGTGCAGCTCATCCACTACGGGCCGGTCGCCGGCCTGCTCGACAAGATCGTTGAGTATCGCGACGCCCTGGACCCGGTCGCGGTCGGCATGGCCCGCGGCACCCACGCATCGCTGCGCGAGGACCTGAAAACACGCGGCATCATCCGGCCCGAGGACCGCGGCGACGACGAAGAGCCGAGCCGCAGCGACGACAAGGACCCCCGCCGCGGCGACCTGGTGGTGCTTGGCGGTATCGACATGGCGGCCGCCTGCGGGCAGATCCTCGACGCCACCCGCGAGTCGACAATCCGGCACGTGCCGGCGCCGCAGCTGGACGCGGCGGTCGGGGTGGCGAAGACGAGGCGCACCGGTGAGTCGATCGCGTGGGCGCGAACCGATCGAGCAGTGGATATCACCAGCCTGGTCGCCATCACCGAAGCGCGGTGGTCCTTCTACGCCCGGCGCGACGCGAAGCCGCGAGAAGACGACTACGACCCGCTGGCCAACATTTTCTGAGAGGGGGACCCGGTGACGGTGCTCGCCGAGCGGCTTCGCCCGCGCTGGGACCAGGCCACGGCCCGGCTCGCCACCTGGGCCGGCGCGATGGTCGGCCGGATCGGCCGCGGTCTGCCCGGTGTCGGTGGGCCGCTGCTCGTGGCCGCCGGTCTGTGGATGGCGTGGCCGCCGCTCGGTCTGGTCTTCGCTGGCCTGGCGCTCTGGGCGCTGGATCGGCGGGTCTGATGGGCATCTGGTTCCGCAAGCCTCAGCCCGAACGCCGCAGCCTGCCCCGGCAGGAGATGAGCGCCCCGCCGTCGTTCTCGTCCATCGACCTGTCGTCCGCCGAGTCCAGCCTGCAGTCCGTGGCCGTGCACTCGTCCGTCGACCTGATCGCGTCGCTCGGATCCGAGCTGCCGGTGCACGTCTACTCCGGTGACGGCGCGCAGCGAGTGAAGCGGCAGACCCCGGGCTACCTGCTCGACCCGGCCGGCGACGGACACGGACTGCCGGACTGGGCGTACCAGCTACTGATGTCGTGGCTGCTGCGCGGCAACGGCTACGGCGACATCCTCGCCACCGCGCCGTCCGGCTACCCGACACAGGTCAAGCTGTTCCACCCCGACGACATCGGCGGCTGGATCGACAAGGACGGCAACCCGGTGTGGACCGTCAACGGCAAACGCATCGACTCCGCCCGATTCTGGCACCGACGCGTCAACCCCGTAGCCGACCGAATCCAAGGGCTGTCCCCGATCGGCATGCACGCCGCCCAGATCGGCCTGTCACTGACCACCACCCGGTACGGGCTGCAATGGTTCGCCGACGGCGCGCATCCCGGCGGCATGCTCACCAACGAGCTGACCGACCTCAAGCCGGAACAGGCGAAGACGGCCAAGGACCGGTTCATGGCAGCCGTTCGCGGCAACCGTGAGCCGGTCGTGCTGGGCCGCGGCTGGAAGTACGAGAGCATCCAGGTGGCTCCGGAGGAGTCGCAGTTCCTGGAGACAGCCGGCTACACCGAGGCCCAGTGCTGCCGCATCTTCGGGCCGGGCCTCGCCGAGATCCTCGGCTACGAGTCCGGCGGGTCGCTGACCTACTCCACCGTCGAGGGCCGGTCGGCTCACCTGCTCGTCTACTCGCTCAACAAGTGGCTTCGGCGGCTGGAGCGGGTGCTCACGGACATGCTGCCGCGGCCGCAGTACGCGCGCATCGACCGGGATGCGCTGCTGCAGGCGACGACCCTCGACCGGTGGAAGGTCTACCAGCTGCAGCTCTCCACCAAGGCGCGGGCCATCAACGAGGTCCGCGACGACGAGGACTGGCCGGCAGTGCCCTGGGGCGCCGGCCCGGCGCCCGCCGATCCGCCCGAACCGGAAGACAAACCCGACGACGAACCCGACGAGGGCGAGGGGAACTGATGGACACGCTCACGCTGCCCGACTTGGACGTCGTGCGGACCACCCTGATCGCGTGCGAGCTGCGCGCCGACGACGAGGCGGCCAGCGACGACCTGGGCGTCATGGACGTCAGGTTCTCCCCGTTCAACTCGTGGTACCGGATCTCCTCCTACTGGGAGGGCGACTTTCTGGAGCGGTCGGCGCCCGGCGCGTTCAAGCGCACCATCAAGGCGCACAACTCGGCCGCGGCCGAGGACGCCCACAACATCAAAACCCTGTTCAACCACGGCATGGACTTCCACATCGGGGACAAGATCCTCGGCCGGATCGAGAAGGTTCGCGAGGACTCCGATTCGCCGGTGAGCACGGTCCGGCTGTTCGACACCTCGTACAACCGGGACCTGCTGCCCGGCCTGCGAGCCGGCGTCTACGGGTCGAGCTTCATGTTCCGGGTCGTCAAGGACGAGTGGAACAACGAGCCCGGCGCCAGCGACCACAACCCCGACGGCCTGCCCGAACGCACCCTCAAAGAGGTCCGCGTGTTCGAAGCAGGGCCCGTGACCTGGCCGGCGAACCCGGCCGCCAGTTCCGGCATGCGCTGCATGTCCGGCACCGACACGTACTACGAGCACCTGGCCCGCCTCGACCCGCACCGGGTCGACGGGATGCGTGCTCGCCTCACCGCACTCCGCAGCAGCCGACCCGACGACGTCACTCGGCCTGCCGACGGACCCGCGAACGCACCGACCTCCGACCCGGCCTCACGCCACTCGGACGGGAACCGCCGCGGCGAACGCGCCCGGCGCATCCGCGAAGCGCGCCTGGCCGCGCTCCAGTCCTGAGAAGGGAAACGCACTCCATGAAGACTTTGGAGGAGCTGCGCGCCCGGCAGTCGGAGATCACCGACGAGCTGCGCGCGCTGAACGACGAGATCGGCGACGCCGACCCGACCGCCGAACAGCAGGCACGCTGGGACTCCCTCGACACCGAGGAGAAGGACCTGCGGGAGACCCGCATCCCGGCCGCCGAGCGGGCCGCCCGCGTCTCGGACTCCCGCGCCCGCTGGCAGTCGACCCGGTTCAGCAACAAGCCCGGCGCGTTCGACGCCCTGAACAACCCGGCCGCCGGCCGGCAGGAACTCGTCGACTCGCTGATCCGCGCCAACGAGCACCGCGACATCGAGGGCGACAACCAGGCTCACTTCGAGCGGCTCATCAAGCGGCACTCCGGCGACACCGCGTGGGCGGCCAACCTGCTCGCCCGCTCCCGCGACGAGTACCAGTCCGGCTTCGCGAAGATCCTCATGGGTCGCGCCGAACTGCTCACCGCCGAGGAGCGGACGGCCATGTCGGTCGGCTCGAACACCAACGGCGGCTACCTGCTCCCCACCCACCTCGACCCGACGATCATCCTCACCAACTCGGGCAGCTCGAACGCCATCCGGCAGATCTCCCGCGTGGTCACCCTCACCCAGGGCACCACCTGGAACGGCGTCACCTCGGCCGGCGTGACCGCGTCGTGGGACGGCGAGCTGGCGGAGGTCTCCGACGACACCCCGACGTTCGGCCGGCCCGCGATCGGCACCAACGTCGCTCAGGCGTTCGTGCAGGCCACCATCGCCGCGTTCGACGACATCGACAACCTCGCGTCCGACGTGATGATGATGTTCGCCGACGCCCGCGACCGGCTCGAAGGTGCCGCGCACGCGACCGGCACCGGCGCGTCGAACCAGCCGAAGGGCATCGTCACAGCCCTGGACGCGTCCACGTCGGTCGAGATCACCTCGACCACGGCGGCAACCATCGGGGAGGTCGACATCCACGCCCTCTACCGGGGCGTGCCGGTCCGCTGGCGCGGCCGTAGCTCGTGGCTGCTGAACCCGCTGTACAACCTGGCGATCAAGCGACTCGGCACCGCGGTCTCCAGCGCGTTCTCCGGCGACCTCACCCAGCCGGTCACCGACCGCATCCTGGGCCGGCCGGTCGTCGAGAGCGACGACATGCCGACCACCCAGACGACCACCCAGCTCGACAACGAGATCGTCTTCGGCGACTTCTCGAACTACTGCATCGTCGACAAGCCGGGTGGCATGAGCGTGGAGTACATCCCGCACCTGTTCAACACGGCCAACAACCTGCCCGACGGCCGGCGCGGCTGGTACGCGTACTGGCGCACCGGCGCCGACGCCACCAATATCTCGGCGTTCCGGCTGCTCCAGGACAAGACCAGCGCGTAAGCGCCCGACAACGGAAGGGCCGGGAGTCTCGCAGGGCGCCCGGCCCTTTCCCATGCCCTGCGACGCCCTGCGGGAGGAATCATGGCGAAGATCTACCGCGTCCGCCCAGCTTCGGCCGGAGGCCCGTGCGCCGTTCGGCACCCGGAGCACGGCGAACTCGTGGTGCCGAACCCGGCCCAGCAGTTCACCGCCGACGACCCGCTGGTGCGCGCGTACCCGTGGCTGTTCGTCGCCGACGCCGACACCGCCGACCAGGCCGCGGTCGAGACCGCCACCCGCCGGCCCGGCGAGCAGCGCGGCCGCCGTGGCTGAGACCGTCGAAGGATCCGTCGTCGTCGGCTACCTCGACCCCGGCAGCTGGTCGGCGTGCTTCGGCCTGTCCTACCGCGACCTGTGCCTGTACGACGCCGCCTCGTCGCAGCGCATCATCCGCCCCGGCGGCACAGAGCTGCGCGCCGTCACCGGAGCCGGCGGCATCGCCGTCAACCGCAACAAGGTGGCCCGCGACTTCCTCGACAACACCGACGGCGAATGGCTGTGGTTCGTCGACTCCGACATGGGGTTCGCACCCGACACCGTCGACCGGCTCGTCAAGTCCGCGGATCCGGGGCTCCGCCCGGTGATGGGCGGGCTGTGCTTCGCCGCGCTGCGCCGCAAGCCGGCCGAGGGCCGCACCATGTACGCCGAGCGGTTCCTGATCCAGCCGACCGTCTACGAGTTCATCCAAGCCGACGATGAGGTCGGATTCCGGCCGATCGTCGACTACCCGCGCGACCAGGTGATGCCGGTCGCCGGCACCGGCGCGGCCTGCCTGCTCATCCACCGCAGCGCCCTCGAGGCGGTCCGCGCCCGGCACGGGGACGCCTGGTTCGAGCCGATCGTCCACCCGACCGGACTCAAGGGCAGGCCGCGGACGTTCTCCGAGGACCTGTCGTTCTGCATCCGGCTGCAGGCCGTCGACCTGCCGGTGCACGTCGACACCGCGGTGAAGACGACCCACGAGAAGGGCTTCATCTACCTCGACGAGGAGACGTTCGAGGCCCAGGACCTGGGGGGCTGACGTGGCCAACGAGTACGCCACCCTCACCGAGCTGAAAGCGGCCCGCAAGATTCCGCTGTCGGATACCGCCGATGACGCCGCGCTGACCCGTGCGCTGACCCGGGCGTCGAGGGCGATCGACGACCGGACCGGCCGCCGGTTCTGGCGCGACGGCGCGGCGACCGCCCGCACCGGCGCGCTGCGCGGCCGCATTGTCCGGGACGACGGCGACGGCGAGCTCCTGCTCGTCGACGACATCGCCTCGATCGCCGGCCTCGTTGTCGAGCTCGGCGACGGCACCACCTGGACGACGGTCGCCGATTTCTTCACTGAGCCGGACAACGCGCTCGTCGACGGGCGGGCGATCACCGGCCTGCGCCGCGACCGCGGGCTGTGGCGCACGTCCCGCCGCTGGCGGATCACCGCCGTATGGGGCTGGCCCGAGGTGCCGGAGCCGATCGCTGAGGCGTGCGTGCTGCTGGCCAACCGTCGGTTCATGCGCCGCGAAAGCCCGGAAGGCGTTTCTGGGTGGTCGAACGAGGGGCCGGTACGGGTGTCCCGGTTCGACCCGGACATCGAAGATTTGGTGGCGCCCTACGTCCTTTCGGGGTTCGCATGATCCTCGCCGACGTCATGGATGAGGTGTCCACCGTCCTTGCCCAGGTCACCGGCCTGCGCGTGCAGGCGTACCCGGCGTCGACGATCACGCCGCCAGCCGGGGTCGTCAACTACCCGGTGGCGCCCGGGATCCGCTATCACCAGACGTACGGGCGCGGCGAGACGAGCTACCCCGACGTCGAGGTCACCCTTGTGACGTCCCGGGTAACGGACCGGTCGGCCCGCGATCAGGCGTCGGCGTGGTGCTCGGACACCGGCGACCAGTCCGTCGTCGACCGGCTTGAGGCGCACACCTGGACGTCCTGCGACGACGTCACCGTGGTCGCCGCCGAGTTTGAGACGGTCACGATCGGCGGCACCGACTACCTCGGCGTCATCTTCCATCTCAGCATCACCGGGCCGGGCAACACGTAGGGAGACCGATGGCCACCAACCTGAAAACGATCGTCACTGTGATGATCGACGCGATCTACAAGAACGTGTTGGATTTGGGCACGCCGACCGATTCGTTCCTTAAGAAGCTCAAGATCGAGCTGTCGGACGGCACCGGCGCCAACTCGGCGGACCGGATGTTCCACGACCAGCGGACCATCGCCGCCTCGGCGAGCGAGGATCTGGACCTGGCCGGCGTGCTCGCGGGCCCGTTCGGCAACACGCTGACGTTCGTTGAGCTGCGCGCCGTGATGATCACCGCGTCCGGCGCGAACACCAACAACGTCCGGGTCACGAGGCCCGCGTCGAACGGCGTGCCGCTGTTCCTGGCCGCGTCCGATGGCATCGACATTCCGCCGGGCGGCTGCTTCCTGTGGACCTGCCCGGCCGACGGCAAAGTGTCGGTCACCGCGGGCACCGGCGACCTGCTCACCGTCGCGAACTCGTCGTCCGGCACCTCGGTGACCTACGACGTCGTCATCATCGGCACGAGCGCCTGAGGAGGCTGAGATGGCGCGTAAACACAGCAAGCTCACCGTGATCATCATCGACGGCAACGACGTCTCCACGGACTGCACGGACTCCAACTGCGAGCAGTCGTCCGGCACCGAGGACAACACGACGTACGGCAAGCGCGCCGTCGTCAAAGACCCGACCTTGCTGGATGGCGCGTTCGCCTGCTCCGGCAAGTACGCCGACGGCGCGACCGGGCCGCGGGCGGTCCTCAAGCCACTGGTCGGCACCAAGGTCAACGTCAAGTACCGGCCCGAGGGCACCGGCACCGGCCTGCCCCAGGACTCGTTCGATGCCGTCGTCGTGAAGTACACCGAGACCGCGCCGGTCGCCGGCTACCGGCTCTGGGCGCTGGAGACCGAGCCGTCCGACGAGTGGGACTCGGAGGACCAGGCATGAGCCAGATCGAATACGCGAGCGCGGACGACCTGCTCGCCGAGATCGAGGAGGAGTCCGGCGCCGACGTCGCCCTGCCGTCCGGCAAGACGGTCCGGGTCCGTGGCCTCTCCCGGTACGAGTGGTTCCTGGCCGGGAAGCTGTCGCCCGACGGTGACGGGAACGTCTTCGAAACCCACATGGTGCAGATGGGCCTGGTCGCCCCATCCATGTCCGCGGCCCAGGTCGAGGCGTGGCGGAAGCGGCCGGGCCGTGCTCCGGACCTGGGCGCGGTCAGCGACAAAATTCGCGAGCTGTCCGGGCACGGCGAGGCCGCCCAGAAAAGTGATCCGGGAGCAGCTGGAGAGTGACGAGTCCGACCTCGGATTCGAGTACTTCCTCGCCGAGAAGCTGCGCATGACCGTCGCCCGGATGCGCCGGGAGATGAGCGAGCAGGAGTTCGCGACCTGGGCCATCTGGTACGGCATCAAGGCGCAGCGCCGGGAACTGGCCATGGGCCAGGCAGGAGGTTGAGCCGTGGAGATGCGGATCGCCGTGACCGGCCTGGCCCAGCTCAACCGCGGGCTGCGGGCGGTCGACAGTGAGGCGCCGAAGCAGCTGCGTCTCGCGCTGAACGAGGGCGCCGAACTGCTCGTCACCCGGGTCCGGCCGAAGATTCCCGCCATCACCGGGGCCGCCAGGTCCAGCGTCAAAGCAAGGTCCACCCGCACGTCGGCCCGGGTCGCGGTCGGCGGCAAGAAGGCCGCCTACTTCCCCTGGCTGGACTTCGGCGGGCAGGGCCGGCGATCCGGCCGCCCGGCGCCGCGGCCATTCATCCGCGAGGGCCGGTACGTGTACCCGACGCTCGCCGAGATTCGGCCGGAGATCGAACAGGTGCTCCAGGAAGCGATCAGCCGGGCTGTCGCCGGCGCCGGACTCGAGGAGGGCTGACGATGGCCGGGAACACCGTCATGCTGGAGTTCGCCGGCGACGCCGAGAAGCTGCAGCGCGCCGCCCGGGAGGCGCGGGAGGCCACCGAATCGGTGGGCACCGCGGCTCAGACCGCCGGCGGTGGCATGCAGGACCAGGCGCAGTCGGCGTCCCGGCTGGAGTCCCGGCTCGGGTCCCTCGGCGCGGCCACGACCGGCGCCACCGACGCCATCGACTCGATGGCCGGCGGCATGCAGGCCGTCGCGGACATCCAGGACTACGCCCGCGCCCGGGCCCAAAGGCTCGCGCGTGCGCAGAACGACGTCGAGCAGGCCATGGCTGACAGCCGGCAGGCCGCCATCGACCTCGAACAGTCTCAGATGGATCTCAACCAGACCTACGCCGACGCGCAGCAGGCGACGCTCGACGTGGGCCAGGCGGAGATCGATCGCAAGCAGGCGACGTTGGATGCCAAGACCGCGCAGGACGAATACAACAAGGCGGTCAAAGAGCACGGCAAAGGCAGTGACGAGGCCAAGCAGGCCGCGATTGACCTTGAGCAGGCGAACCAGGATCTGAACCAGGCCTATGCCGATGCCGAACAGGCGAGCCTCGACGCGGGTCAGGCGGAGATCGACCGTACGCAGGCGACCGAGGACGGCAAGCAGGCGAACATCGATGCGAAGGCCGCGCAACTCGATCTCAACGACGCGATGCATGAGGCGAACCCGCCGGCGCTGCAGGAGTGGGCCGACAAGCTCAGCTTGATCACCCCGCTGCTCACCGCGGTGATCGGCGTGACGTCGCTGGTGACCGCGGCGCAGTGGGCGTGGAACGCGGCCCAGCTCGCGAACCCGCTGGTGTGGATCATCCTCGGCATCATCGCCTTGATCGCCATCATCGTGCTGCTGGTCAAGAACTGGGACTGGGTGGCGGAGAAGGCCGGCCAGGCCTGGGACTGGATCAAGGAGAAGGCCGGCCAGGCGTGGGACTACCTGAAGACCATTCCCGGCAAGATCGCCGACGCCTTCCAGGCGGTTTGGAACAGCCTCACGACGCCGTTCCGTAAGGCCTGGGACTGGGTCCGGGATAAGTCCGGCCAGGTGTGGGAGTACCTCAAGAAGCTCCCTGGGAAGATCGGCGACGCGTTCGCAAGCATCGGTACCAAGATCTCCGCGCCGTTCAGGGCGGCGTTCAACGCGATCAGCCGAGCTTGGAACTCGACGGTCGGCCGGCTGTCGTGGACCGTGCCCGGGTGGGTGCCGGGTATCGGCGGGTCCTCGGTCAGCGCGCCGAAGCTGCCGACCTTCCACACCGGCGGGAAGATCCCCGGTCTGCCCGGCCAGGAGGTGCCGTTCCTCGGCCTGGCCGGCGAGACCGTGCTGCCCGCCGGCCGGTCGCCCTCCGACTCCGTCCAGGTGGTCGTGATGCTCGACTCCGACGTCCTGATCGAGGGACTCGCCCGCGGCGTCGGCCGGCGCGGCGGCAACGTCCAGCTGGTGCTCGGCGGCCGCAATGCCGCGTAACGACGTCGCCCTGGAGCTGTACTACGACGACGCCTGGCACGACCTGGTCATCGGTGACTACGTGCTCGCCGGGCAGTCGATCCGCATCCAGCGCGGTGACGGTGCCGAGTCCGCCGCGCCGCGTTCGGCCCTGCTGTCCGCGCAGCTCAACAACGACGAGGACCTGTTCCGCACCTCCAACCCCGAGAGCCCGCTGTTCGGCAAGGCCGGGCGCAACACGCCGATCCGGGCGTCGGTCGGCGGGGTGGTTCGCGGGCACGTCCAGGCGTCCCGGTGGGAGGCCAGCGAGAGCAGGTACTTCCGGGCCCGGCCGAAACGCGGCAGCGCGTGGGTCGACGTCGAGGCCGGCGGGCTGCTCCAGCAGATCGGCCAGTGGAAAGAGCGCCTGCAGTCGCCGATCGTCCGTGACACGCTCTCCCGGTCCGACCTGCTCGGATTCTGGTCCCTGGAAGACCCCCAGGACGCTGCTTACCTGTCGGCAACAATGCCCGGCGGGAAGTTTGGCGCCCACTTCGGCGAGGTCACCCTCGGCAGCGACGACCACCCCGCCGGCGCCTCGGCGTCCGCGGTGGCCGGCGCCAGCGGCGTGCTCACCGGACGATTCCTGGCCTCGACGGCCAGCGGGTATCAGCTCACGTTCTCGGCGAAGCTCGCCGCGACCCTGACGGCCGCCTACCAGGAGATCTTTCGGTGGACGGACTCAGCCGGCCGGATCTGGGCCTGGGAGACCAACAACACCGACTTTGCCTGGCGGATCTACGACGCCGACGGCTCCACCCTGGACTACCAGTCGTCCAGCCACAACGGCTTCGACGTGGGCGGCTGGATCCGCTACTGGATCCGGGTCACCGTCAGCGGCGGCACCATCACCTACGAACCGTTCTGGTATGCGGAGGGCGCCGGCGGCGTGGGCGCCACGAAGACTTTCGCCGGCACTGCGACCGGGCAGCCCACGATCTGGCTGACGCCGAGGACCACGTACAGCACCGACGCGAACTACTGCGCCGTCTACGCCCGCGCCGCCACCGGTGACGAGGGCCCGGATGTGTTCCTCGCGTTCGACGGGCACGCGAGCGAGCCGGCGGGGTGGCGGTTCGGCCGGATCATGACCGAACTCGGGCTGAACTGGGACTTCATCGGCGACCCGGACCTGTCCGAGCCGATGGGCGTGCAGAGGGCCGAGACGCTGGCGGAGATCCTCCGGGAGATCCGCGACACCGAGGACGGCCTGATCTTTGACGCCGTCGACGGCGTCCAGGTCGTGTTCATGCTGCGCAACGCCCGCTACAGCCGGACCGCAGTCAGCATCGACGTGGCCGAGCTGCCCGGCCGGCCCCGGGAGGTCACCGACGACCTGGGCGTGCACAACATCGTCACGGTGAAGCAGCGCGACGGCGGCGAGGCCACCGCCGAGGACGACACCGGGCCGCTCGGCTCGCAAGCCTCGCCAGACGGGATCGGCCCGTACGAGAAGACGGTCGACGTCTCCGTCTACGACGAGGCCGTGCTGCCCAACCTGGCCAAGTGGTGGCTGAACCGGTCCACCGTCGACCTGCCCCGGTATCCGCAGGTGGTCGTCAACCTGGCCGCCCTCGACGCGGACCGGGTCGCCGAGATCGAGGCGATCGACATCGGCGACGTCATCGAGATCACCGGCTACCGCGAGAACACGCTCCGGCTCCAGGTCATCGGCTACACCGAGACGATCGGCTGGCCATCCGCCAGGTCGATCACGTTCACCACCGTCCCGGACCAGATCTTCGACAGCGGCACCTACGACAGCGACCGCCGCTACGACCTGCGCACCGCCACCATCGCCGCCGAGGCCGGGCCGACCGCTACCACGCTGACGATTGGAATCACCCGCGACGAGGCCTGGTCGTCGACGTCCGCGTATGACCTGCTGATCTCCGGCGAGCTGGTCGGCGTGCCGGTTGGCGGCATGGCGGCGCGCACCGGGTCGTTCGGCGCCTACCAGCAGGTCCTCACTGGCGCCGTCCGGTCCAAGAACGGCGTCCGCAAGACCCTGGCCGTCGGGGCTGAGGTCCACATCGCGACTCCCGGGAGGTGGGCACGGTGACCGTCTTCGGCGGCGACATCATCTACGCCAGCGACATCAACCGCAGGGCGGGCACCACCACGGCGACGTCCGATGCGTCGGCCACATCCGGTACGACCGAGCTGGCCATCGACCAGGTGACGATCAACGCGGTGTCGGGCCACACCTACCGGATCGTCTGGTGGTGCCCGTGGCTCGGCAGCGTCGCCGCGGACCGGTTCTTTCTGATCTTGCGCACCGGGTCCGGGATCGCCGGCACGCAGCTCACGTTCTCGACGATCGTCGTCGCTTCGACCAGCGCCACCGAGGGCGAAACGGTGATCACCGAGTGGACGGCCGGCTCCACCGCGAGCCAGACATTCACCGGGACCTTTAGGCGATCGTCCGGCACCGGCACGCTGACGGCCAAGGGCTCGGGCACCCAGGCGAGGCTGCTCACCGTCGACGACGTGTCCTGACCAAGGAGGCATCATGGCCAGTTGGATTCTCGTGCCCTGCCTCGGGCAGCTGCGCACCGAGCTGAACCGGATCGCACCCGGCCGGGACACGTCGTCGGACGGCACGATCGGCGATGTCGCCCACCAGGCCCGCAGCTCGGACCACAACGACGACGAGGTCGGGAACGTGCCGATCCGCGACGCGGACGGCAAGCACGAGGTGCACGCCGTGGACCTTGACGCCGATTTGCGCGAGTCGGACCTGACCATGGAGAAGGTGGTGCAGCACATCGTGGCCCGCTGTCGCAGCGGGGCGGAGAAGCGGCTGCGCTACGTGATCTACAACCGGCGTATCTGGGAGGCGTCGAACAACTGGCGTCAGCGCTCCTACACCGGGGACAACGCGCACACCCAGCACGCGCACTTCTCCGGCTCGTACGAGACCAAGCATGAAGCCGACACCCGTTCGTGGGGACTGGAGGAAATTCCCGTGGCACTGACCGAAGCGGACAAGAAGTGGCTGGCCGCCCAGATCGACAAGGCGGCCACCACGGCCGCCGAGCGGGTGTGGAAGACGAAGTGGAACATCAACTTCGAGCCCGGCAGCACGCCGTACCTGGCGGAGGCCGGCAACATCCTGGCCCACGTGCCCGGTGAGCACACTCGGATCGAGCAGGCGGTCGCCGGTATCGACGGTTCGTCCGGCGGGGCGTCGGCTGATGCGGTCGCGGACGAGCTGGCCGAGCGGCTCCAGGCGTGACCACTGGGGCACTGATCGAACTGGGCAAGGTGGCGGCCGCGGTCGTCGCCTTGTCCGGCCTGGCGGTTCTGATCGGGAAGGCGGTACGAGGCATGCTGCGGATGGTTCGGAGGCTGACCCGCCTCACCGACGAGGTGCTCGGCGACGGCGATGAGCGGCCCGGCTGGGGCAAGCGGCTGACCGCGATCGAGGCGAATGTGGCGGCGCTGCAGGCGAAGATCCGTGAGGTGGCGCACGAGGTGAAGCCGAACGGCGGATCGTCGATGCGGGACGAGGTCCGCCGGATCGCAGAGGCGACCGGGGCGAACACACCGCCCGGCGCTCCTTAGCGCCGGTTCAGTCAGGTCGTCCACCGCTGCGCGACCCGCCATGCCCGCTGTCGCTCGGCCACCTCGAGGTCGGCGCCGCACTTCCGGTACAGGTCGGCCAGCGGCTGCCGATGCCCCCACACCTCGGGCGCGACTTCCATGGCGCCCAGCTCGGTGCCGAGCGCGATCCCGTAGACGACCGGGTCCCGGCTGAGCGTGTGCAGCTCGGCGACGGCCCGCTCGTCGACGGGCCAGCCGAGGGCGATGAGTCGCTCGGCGTGCCCGGTCACGTGCGCGATCGCCATCCGCTGCGTGCTGTCCAGCTCGGCCCCGTACGGCACCTTCCCCATCACGTACCTCCCGAACAGGAGTTCACCATGTTCACGACCACCAACGGCAAGGCCATCGCCGCCTTCCTCGTCGCGGTCGCCGTCGCCGCCTGGCCGCAGCTCACCGGCGACCACACCGTCGACCTGGCCGAGGGCATCGCCATCGCCACCGCGATCGCGTCGGCCGTCGCCACCTACCTGGTGCCGCTGGCCACCGGCGCCCCCTGGCTGAAGACTGCTGTGTACGCGGTGCTCGCCGCACTCGGTACCGCTGCGACCGTCGTGGCCGGCGGCATCAACGGCGACGAGCTGCTGTCGATTTTCGCTGCGGCCGCCGCGGTGTTCGGCGTATGGACGGCACCGGCCGCGTCGGCGAACGGCGTCGCGGTGGGCTGGGGCTCGGACGCCCGCACGGCGTAACCTGGAGCTCGGCCCAGGAGTAGCTGGAGTAACCGTCACCATGGCGCCCGCGTCGGGGCGGACGGCGAACCCCCCAGCGACGAAATTCTGGGCCGCGCGCTTAGCAACGAACAGCGCCCCACCTGGCCCCACGGCCGGGTGGGGCGCTTCACTGTGTCCGGGGGTCACCGCTCGACGCCGGTCACCTGGAGCGTGATCTTCCCGCCCTCCGCCACCCGGTTGCGTTTCTCGTTCTGCTTCGCCGGCCCTTTCGGCCCGATCAGGATCTTGCCCGCGCTCGTGCCGGACTCGGCGCCGACGACCTTGTACGACACGGTCCAGCTCTCACCCGTCGCGGGCAGCGGCCCGTCGTAGATCAGCACCGGAACCCACGTCACCCGGCAGTTCGATGCCCCGCACGCCTGGTCGACGACCTTCACCGTGACAGCGAATTCGTCGTCTCCGGCCGGCTGCGCTGCCGCCGGCGTCACCACGGTGGTTGCTGTCGATTTGGCCGTCTGCCCCGTCTCCTCGTCGCCGACGAGTGCCCCGAGCGCGATGAAGGCGACCGCCAGGCCGACGACGACCAGGACGGCGATGAGGACGATCCGCGGTCCGCGGCTGCGCTTGGGCGGCGGTGCAGCAGGCTTCCAGGCCGGCTGCGGGCCGGCGGCCGGGTACTGCTGCGGTGGGTACGGCTGCTGGGGCGGCTGCGGGCTCATGACCTGTCACTGTGAACCTGCCGCGCAACCTGCGTCGATATCCGACGGATGATCGTCGTCGACATCGATCCGATCGGCGGACCCGCTCAGGTCAGCTCTCCGGGTCCTCGGCGAGCGCCGGCCGGTGCGCGCGGATCCACTCCTCGACGTCGTCGGCGAGCCAGATGCGGCCCATCCCCAACTTGTAGGCGGGATCCGGAAAGCCTTTCTGCCCGATCAGCATGGCGGTGTGCTGGCGGGAGTAGCCCAGCCTGTCGCGGATCTCCTGCTGCCCCATGAGCCGTGGGAGATTCCGTCGATCTGCCATGGTCCGGACGCTATGTGTCAGGTACCTGTCTGTACGCCATATGCATGACTATCTGACGCGGTGACATGTCTGAGCGTAAAGTCCGGCGGTGCGGGCGGTCCGGGCCGCCAGTGGCTGTCGACCTCAGCCGCCCGCGCCAAGCTGCGGCGGGGCGGTCGCCAAACCGTGGGATGCCTGCCTGGCCGCTCTCCATCACTGGAGGTCGCCGTGCTCGTCGAGGTCGTGCGCCACCTGCTGTGGAAACGCCGGGTCGCCGCCGCGCACGCCTGGCGGGATGCCGAGCGCGCCGAGTACGAGCGGACGGTGCGCCGGACGGGACGGCCGCAGTCATGAGGTGGTGGGAGGCCGGCCTACCCGGCGACGATGAGGCGACTGGCCAGGACCGGACAGTCGAGTCGGACGACGAGCGGCCGTCGATCATGCGCCAGATGCTGCCGCCCGAGGATGTCGAGCGCCTGGAGATCGAGCCGGGCCGGTGGTATCTGCCCGGCATCCCCCCGTGAGCTGCCCTGCCGGGGGCAGAGGGGGCGGCGCGTCGTGGTTGAAGTGACCCGGGCCACGGTGCGCCGCCCTCGCCTACTCGCCTTCGGGGTCCTCGGCGAGATCGGCGCGGTGCTCCTGGATCCACCGCTCGATGTCCTCGGCGGCCCACACGCGGCCCATGGTCAGCTCGTCGTAGGTGGCCGGCCAACTGGCCAAGGCCAGGTAGTGCTTGAGGCGCGTCTCGCCGATGCGGAGCCGCCGCATGATCTCTGCGGCTCCCATGAGACGGCCCGTGCGCGGCATCCCTCGACGCTATGGAGATAGGTCCTGACGCCTCCGGTACTGCCGGAGGCGTCACTAGTCGTGCGCCATGATGCATGGACCGTGATCACAGGGCAATAGGTCCAAGGTCCCGAACTGGACATCCTGGCAGCGGATTGTCCGAACGTCTGATCCGGAACGGAAAAGGTTCTACAAGATCGCGCACCGTTACGGGGATGTTGCGCAATGCGTCGAAGCGGTTTCGTAAATCTTCTTGCCTGGAATCACCAGGGGAGATGCAGGAACCGGGGGGAGTCCGCATGATCCAGACCCAGCCCATCGATTGCCTCACGAAGTCAGCGCCAGTGATAGGAATCGGCCTCGCCCTTGCCGTCACGGCGGTCGCCGTCTACCGCCACGGGCGGCGCAGCTACGCCCGCGGCTACCTCGACGCCGCCAAGTACTGCTGCACCGCCCGCCGGGACTGACTCAAATGTCGCCCATGACGTTGATCCTGTCGTAAGCCCGCCGTGCCCGAGCTGCCCGCGCCGACGCCCCGTAGTGGCGCAGCATCTGCGGACTGTCCCACCCGTTCAACTCCATGAGATCCCCCTCGGCCCCGCCGGCGTCCAGCCACCTATGGGAGAAGGTGTGCCTGAACATGTGCGGGTGCACGGCCACATCGACCCGGGCACCGCGCCGCTTGATCGCCTGGTAGATGCCGCTTCCGGTCATCCCCGATGCGCCCTTGGACCGGACGTGGCCCATCCACAGCGGCGCGCGCTCGTCCTGTTTCACTTCCGGCCGCCTCGCCCTGGCCCGTAGATACCGGTCCAGGGCGAGCGCGGCCTTGTCGTCGAAGCGCACCGTGCGGGACTTCGACCCCTTGCCCGTGACCAGCACTTCCCGGCGTTGCAGGTTCAGGTCGCCGAGCCGGATCCCCGCCAGCTCAGCCAGCCGCACGCCGGTGCACACGAACAACCGCAACAGGGCCGCGTCGCGCCGGCCGTGGAAGCTCCGGTCGGCCTCGGCGTCACGGATCAGCTTGGCCAGGGCGTCAGTGTCAAGCACGGGCACCTGGCTCTTGCCGAGGGCCTGCTGCTGAGGGAGCTTGACGCCGTCGAGCGGGTTCGGCAGCCCCTCCTCCTCGGACCACCAGGCGTAGAACCGATCGACGGACACGGCAACGTGCCGGACGTAGCCGACTGCGTAACCCTCGCACTCCGCCGGCGGGACGCCGTCGACGATCAGATGCGGGCAGGGCTCGCCGCCGGCCTGGAGCCAGGCGAAGAACTCGCGCAGGGTCTTCTTGTCGACGTCCTGCCAGTCGCGGTACTTCGGGCGGTGGCGCAGCAGCCAGCCAGCGAAGAACGTCATGTCGTCGAAGTAGCCGGTGCGGGTGCGTTCTTTCCGGCCTTCGGCGCGTAGTGCCAGATCCCAGGAATTGACCCAGACGAGGTAGGCGCCGAGGTCTTCACGGGCGGGTCGCCGGGTGCGGGGGTGCTGCTTCGGCATGCCCGCTCACGCTCCCGGCCGCCGACTAGACGGGTGGTGGTGCTGCATTGTGCCCTCCCTGGTCGCGATGATCGGGATCGTATTCGCGCAGGTCGGGCATGAAAA
>NZ_JACHNC010000001.1:0-2500 GCF_014205215.1 Actinoplanes lobatus | reverse complement strand
AGTTGGGGGATGACCTGTGGTTAGGGGTGAAAGGCCAATCAAACTCCGTGATAGCTGGTTCTCCCCGAAATGCATTTAGGTGCAGCGTCGCGTGTTTCTTGCCGGAGGTAGAGCACTGGATGGTCTAGGGGGCCCACAAGCTTACTGAAATCAGCCAAACTCCGAATGCCGGTAAGTGAGAGCGCGGCAGTGAGACTGCGGGGGATAAGCTTCGTAGTCGAGAGGGAAACAGCCCAGATCGCCAGCTAAGGCCCCTAAGCGTGTGCTAAGTGGAAAAGGATGTGGGATCGCATGGACAACCAGGAGGTTGGCTTAGAAGCAGCCACCCTTTAAAGAGTGCGTAATAGCTCACTGGTCAAGTGGTTCCGCGCCGACAATGTAGCGGGGCTCAAGCACACCGCCGAAGCTGTGGCATTGACACTTTGCTCGGTCATGGTTTTCGGATCATGATCCAGGCGTGTTGATGGGTAGGGGAGCGTCGTGTTGCGGGTGAAGCGGCGGAGTGATCCAGCCGTGGACGCTACACGAGTGAGAATGCAGGCATGAGTAGCGAATGAAGGGTGAGAACCCCTTCCGCCGGATGACCAAGGGTTCCAGGGCCAGGCTAATCCGCCCTGGGTGAGTCGGGGCCTAAGGCGAGGCCGAGAGGCGTAGTCGATGGATAACGGGTTGATATTCCCGTACCCGCAAAAGAGCGCCCAAGACGAACCTCACTGTACTAACTACTTGAAGTGCCGGCGGTCTTCGGACCAAAAAGCATGGAGACTAGGAACTTGGTGGGTAGTAGTTTAGCGATGGGGTGACGCAGGAAGGTAGATGATCCCGGCCGGTGGTTGTGCCGGGGTAAGCGTGTAGGACGTACCGTAGGCAAATCCGCGGTGCATATAGTCTGAGACGTGATGCCGAGCCGTTCTGGTGAAGTCATTGATCCTATGCTGCCGAGAAAAGCCTCTAGCGATGTTCTGAGCGGCCCGTACCCCAAACCGACACAGGTGGTCAGGTAGAGAATACCGAGGCGACGGGTGAACTGTGGTTAAGGAACTCGGCAAATTGCCCCCGTAACTTAGGGAGAAGGGGGGCCGGACGCGTGAAGCCCCTTGCGGGTGGAGCGTGGTATGGCCGCAGAGAGCAGGGGGAAGCGACTGTTTACTAAAAACACAGGTCCATGCCAAGTCGTAAGACGATGTATATGGACTGACGCCTGCCCGGTGCTGGAACGTTAAGGGGACCTGTTAGCTCTTCGGGGCGAAGCGGAGAACTTAAGCGCCAGTAAACGGCGGTGGTAACTATAACCATCCTAAGGTAGCGAAATTCCTTGTCGGGTAAGTTCCGACCTGCACGAATGGCGTAACGACTTCCCCACTGTCTCAACCACAGGCCCGGCGAAATTGCAGTACGAGTAAAGATGCTCGTTACGCGCGGCAGGACGGAAAGACCCCGGGACCTTTACTATAGCTTGACATTGGTATCTGAATTTAATTGTGTAGGATAGGTGGGAGACTGTGAAGCTCGGACGCCAGTTCGGGTGGAGTCATTGTTGAAATACCACTCTGTTGGGTTTGGGTATCTAACTTGCGGCCCTGATCGGGTCGAGGGACAGTGTCTGGTGGGTAGTTTAACTGGGGCGGTTGCCTCCTAAAGGGTAACGGAGGCGCCCAAAGGTTCCCTCAGCCTGGTTGGCAATCAGGTGTTGAGTGTAAGTGCACAAGGGAGCTTGACTGTGAGACTGACGGGTCGAGCAGGGACGAAAGTCGGGACTAGTGATCCGGCACTTGCGTGTGGAAGCGGTGTCGCTCAACGGATAAAAGGTACCCCGGGGATAACAGGCTGATCTTCCCCAAGAGTCCATATCGACGGGATGGTTTGGCACCTCGATGTCGGCTCGTCGCATCCTGGGGCTGTAGCAGGTCCCAAGGGTTGGGCTGTTCGCCCATTAAAGCGGTACGCGAGCTGGGTTTAGAACGTCGTGAGACAGTTCGGTCCCTATCCGCCGTGCGCGTTGGATACTTGAGAAGGGCTGTCCCTAGTACGAGAGGACCGGGACGGACGAACCTCTGGTGTGCCAGTTGTTCCGCCAGGAGCATGGCTGGTTGGCTACGTTCGGAAGGGATAACCGCTGAAAGCATCTAAGCGGGAAGCCTGCTTCGAGATGAGGTATCCCACCACCTTTGAGTGGGTAAGGCTCCCAGCTAGACTACTGGGTTGATAGGCCGGAGATGTAAGCACGGTAACGTGTTGAGTTGACCGGTACTAATAGGCCGAGGGCTTAACCACCCTAAACATTTTACTTGCGTCCACTGTGTGATTCACAGCAAACGAACAACCACCCCGGGAGAAGTCTTGGGTTGCTGGTTTGTTCCACGCTGATGGCTGTTTCGGTGGTCATAGCGGAGGGGAAACGCCCGGTTACATTCCGAACCCGGTAGCTAAGCCCTCCAGCGCCGATGGTACTGCACTCGGGAGGGTGTGGGAGAGTAGGACGCCGCCGGACTCAACGTGA